>NZ_JAWCWR010000020.1:0-814 GCF_032461585.1 Bacillus sp. IS1
CCTGAAAGATGATCAGGTTGATAGGTCTGAGGTGGAAGTGTGGCGACACATGGAGCTGACAGATACTAATCGATCGAGGACTTAACCAATTTGAATGTATGCTTACTGTTATCTAGTTTTGAGAGAATTTTTTTCAAAAAAACTCTTGCTTTTTCTGAAATACATAGTATAATAATACATGTCACTAAAACGTCTGGTGATGATGGCGAAGAGGTCACACCCGTTCCCATGCCGAACACGGAAGTTAAGCTCTTCAGCGCCGATGGTAGTCGGGGGTTTCCCCCTGTGAGAGTAGGACATCGCCAGGCAGACTTCATTCCGCAGTAGCTCAGTGGTAGAGCTATCGGCTGTTAACCGATCGGTCGTAGGTTCGAATCCTACCTGCGGAGCCATTTATGGAGAGCTGTCCGAGTGGCCGAAGGAGCACGATTGGAAATCGTGTAGGCGGTAACCCCGTCTCAAGGGTTCGAATCCCTTGCTCTCCGCCACTAATTATTAATACATAACAAACGAAAAAATACCAGGGCCCGTTGGTCAAGCGGTTAAGACACCGCCCTTTCACGGCGGTAACACGGGTTCGAATCCCGTACGGGTCACTTATATGATGGAGGATTAGCTCAGCTGGGAGAGCATCTGCCTTACAAGCAGAGGGTCGGCGGTTCGAGCCCGTCATCCTCCACCATTATTATCGCGGGGTGGAGCAGTTCGGTAGCTCGTCGGGCTCATAACCCGAAGGTCGCAGGTTCAAATCCTGCCCCCGCAACCAAAAATTAAATGGTCCGGTAGTTCAGTTGGTTAGAATGCCTGCCTGTCA
>NZ_JAWCWR010000021.1:0-665 GCF_032461585.1 Bacillus sp. IS1
ACCATGTGCTCTACCAAGCTGAGCTACTTCCCGATTTTTAAAAATATTATGGCGCGCCCGAGAGGAGTCGAACCCCTAACCTTTTGATCCGTAGTCAAACGCTCTATCCAATTGAGCTACGGGCGCATAATAATGAATGCCGAGGGCCGGACTTGAACCGGCACGGTAGTCACCTACCGCAGGATTTTAAGTCCTGTGTGTCTGCCAATTCCACCACCCCGGCGTGGATGGTATAGTTGGAGCGGAAGACGGGATTCGAACCCGCGACCCCCACCTTGGCAAGGTGGTGTTCTACCACTGAACTACTTCCGCATACAGGATATCTATCCTGTATAATGCGGGTGAAGGGACTTGAACCCCCACGTCATAAGACACTAGATCCTAAGTCTAGCGCGTCTGCCAATTCCGCCACACCCGCGTAATATGGTGAGCCATGAAGGACTCGAACCTTCGACCCTCTGATTAAAAGTCAGATGCTCTACCAACTGAGCTAATGGCTCTTTTTAAAAGACTTATGTTATTATCTTGTCCAAAAATGGTGCCGGCCAGAGGACTTGAACCCCCAACCTACTGATTACAAGTCAGTTGCTCTACCAATTGAGCTAGGCCGGCAAATATGGTGGAGGATGACGGGCTCGAACCGCCGACCCTCTGCTTGTAAGGCA
>NZ_JAWCWR010000022.1:0-651 GCF_032461585.1 Bacillus sp. IS1
TTGATCTTAGTTGCCAGCATTCAGTTGGGCACTCTAAGGTGACTGCCGGTGACAAACCGGAGGAAGGTGGGGATGACGTCAAATCATCATGCCCCTTATGACCTGGGCTACACACGTGCTACAATGGGCAGAACAAAGGGCAGCGAAACCGCGAGGTTAAGCCAATCCCACAAATCTGTTCTCAGTTCGGATCGCAGTCTGCAACTCGACTGCGTGAAGCTGGAATCGCTAGTAATCGCGGATCAGCATGCCGCGGTGAATACGTTCCCGGGCCTTGTACACACCGCCCGTCACACCACGAGAGTTTGTAACACCCGAAGTCGGTGAGGTAACCTTTATGGAGCCAGCCGCCGAAGGTGGGACAGATGATTGGGGTGAAGTCGTAACAAGGTAGCCGTATCGGAAGGTGCGGCTGGATCACCTCCTTTCTAAGGATTTTAACGGAATATAAGACCTTGGGTCTTATAAACAGAACGTTCCCTGTCTTGTTTAGTTTTGAAGGATCATTTGATTCTTCGAGATGTTGTTCTTTGAAAACTAGATAACAGAAGTAATTCACATTCAATTAGTAATGCAAGATATCACGTAGTGATTCTTTTTAACGGTTAAGTTAGAAAGGGCGCACGGTGGACGCCTTGGCACTAGGAGCCG
>NZ_JAWCWR010000023.1:0-573 GCF_032461585.1 Bacillus sp. IS1
CCCATACATCGCGCGCGATGGCACCGTGCCGGTCATGCGCCGGGGCGATGGGCCCGCGATGCTGCGATGGACATGGGGGGAAGGCACCAGGCCGCCGGGCGCATCCATCAGCGTGACCACCCCGGGCAGAAGATGGCAGGCGACCACCCTGAAAGCACCGGGTGACATGCCACAACGGTGCGCGATCATGGCCAGCGTATGTGCCCCCAATGCGCGTTCGAGCTCACTGGCGACGATGGGCAGCCGCAACGCTGCCGGTTGCCGCCAGGAATGAAAACGGGAGGCCAGGCCTGCCTGTTCAAACCGCTGCTGCAGACCGTCCAGGCCCCGGTGATGGGACGTTATCCAGACGCTGATGACCTCCACCACCCAGCGGGTGCGATGGCCCAGCTCCAGGCGTGTTGCGGCATCTTCGATGAAACGGTCGTACGCAGACATGCAGTGACTCCCCGGAATGTGATGTGCATCGCGCCGCGCAGCAGGCGCGACGGATTGCGATGGCTCCGGGGGCGCCACTCTGGGGAGCGCGCGTCAATGCATGGTGAAATGCTGGGGGTGATGCCTCTTTCGTTT
>NZ_JAWCWR010000024.1:0-536 GCF_032461585.1 Bacillus sp. IS1
GCGCGGCGCTATGCTGGTGGGCCATTCCCCGCTGTAGCCGGAGCCCCCGCGTGAGCACTTCAATCCAGGACATTTCCCTCACCACCATCGACGGCCAGCCGTCCTCGCTTGCCGACTACCGGGGCAAGGTGCTGCTGCTGGTCAACGTCGCCTCCAAGTGCGGCCTGACCCCGCAGAACGAAGGCCTGCAGGCGCTGTATGCGGAAAAGCACGCGCAGGGCCTGGAAGTGCTGGGCTTCCCCGCCAACAACTTCCTCGGCCAGGAACCGGGCAGCGATGCCGAGATCCAGCAGTTCTGCCAGCTCACCTACGATGTCAGCTTCCCGATGTTCTCCAAGATCAGCGTGGCCGGCGACGACGCCCACCCGCTGTACCAGCAGCTGACCGCCGCACAGCCGCAGTCGATCGGTGAAGGCCCGTTGCGCGAGCGCCTGGCCAGCAAGGAGATCCCGATCCATCCGGCACCGGCGGTGCTGTGGAACTTCGAGAAATTCCTGGTCGGCCGCGACGGCAAGGTCGTCGCACGCTTTGCCCCG
>NZ_JAWCWR010000025.1:0-499 GCF_032461585.1 Bacillus sp. IS1
TCTTTGAAAACTAAACAAGACAAAACGTACCTGTTAATTCAAAGTTTTAAATAAATCGCACAGCGATGTGCGTAGTCAGTCAAACACTTTATCGGAGAGTTTGATCCTGGCTCAGGACGAACGCTGGCGGCGTGCCTAATACATGCAAGTCGAGCGGACAGATGGGAGCTTGCTCCCTGATGTTAGCGGCGGACGGGTGAGTAACACGTGGGTAACCTGCCTGTAAGACTGGGATAACTCCGGGAAACCGGGGCTAATACCGGATGGTTGTTTGAACCGCATGGTTCAGACATAAAAGGTGGCTTCGGCTACCACTTACAGATGGACCCGCGGCGCATTAGCTAGTTGGTGAGGTAACGGCTCACCAAGGCAACGATGCGTAGCCGACCTGAGAGGGTGATCGGCCACACTGGGACTGAGACACGGCCCAGACTCCTACGGGAGGCAGCAGTAGGGAATCTTCCGCAATGGACGAAAGTCTGACGGAGCAACGCCGCGT
>NZ_JAWCWR010000026.1:0-477 GCF_032461585.1 Bacillus sp. IS1
ATCTCCTTCAGCCGCAGCCAGGGCGGCCCGTTGCCTGCCCTGCCCACAAAAAGCCAGCGCCTGGCCGGCTCCGGAATCCGGCTGCCCCGCAGCTTCAATGAGCCGCGGAGATTTCACGGCGCGGCGCGCTGCTGATGCAGCCCTGATCGCTCCGTAAACGCGGGGCGTTTTCGCCTTCAGATGCTCTCCTGCCGGCGCCGCATCGGAACCGACAGCCGCGGATCTCTTTCAGTAGCCGGGGCATCCCGTCCTAGCCAGAACACAAAAAGCCGGCGCCTGGGCGGTTCCCGAATCCGGTTGCCCGCAGCTTCGATGAGCCGCGGAGATTTCACGACGCGGCGCTGCCGGTACATTCCCGATCGCTCCGTAAACGCGGGGCGTTCTCGCCTTAGATGCTCTCCTGCCGGCGCCACATCGGAACCGACAGCCGCGGATCTCCTTCAGCTGCAGCCAGGGCGGCCCGTTGCCTGCCCTGCC
>NZ_JAWCWR010000027.1:0-449 GCF_032461585.1 Bacillus sp. IS1
CGGCTCCTAGTGCCAAGGCATCCACCGTGCGCCCTTTCTAACTTAACCGTTAAAAAGAATCACTACGTGATATCTTGCATTACTAATTGAATGTGAATTACTTCTGTTATCTAGTTTTCAAAGAACACGTTGGTGGAGCCTAGCGGGATCGAACCGCTGACCTCCTGCGTGCAAAGCAGGCGCTCTCCCAGCTGAGCTAAGGCCCCATATTGGGTAAAGATGGTGGGCCTGAGTGGACTCGAACCACCGACCTCACGCTTATCAGGCGTGCGCTCTAACCAGCTGAGCTACAGGCCCATCTACCATATGAAAGAATCAAAGTTCCTTCAAAACTAAACAAGACAGGGAACGTTCTGTTTATAAGACCCAAGGTCTTATATTCCGTTAAAATCCTTAGAAAGGAGGTGATCCAGCCGCACCTTCCGATACGGCTACCTTGTTACGACTTC
>NZ_JAWCWR010000028.1:0-413 GCF_032461585.1 Bacillus sp. IS1
TGTATGCACTGGGCGAACAGCGCGCGCAGGAGCTGCAGGCACAGATCGCCACGGTGATGAAGGATGCCAAGCTGCGCGGCACCCCGGCCAAGCTGCTGCGCAGCATGCGCAACGATCGACAGTTCCAGTACGGCGACGCCAATGCACTGATCAACCGTTACCGCCAGGTGCAGCAGCAGGTCAACGCACGCCTGCCGCAGGTGCTGGATACGTTGCCGAAGGCACCGCTGGAAGTACGCGCGGTGGAACCGGAGCGGGCGCTGACTGCCGCGGCCGCGGCCTACCAGCCGTCGCCAGGCGAACAACCAGGCGTGCTGTACATCAACACCCGTGACCTGCCCAGCCGCAAGCGCTGGAACGTGCCGGTGCAGTACCTGCATGAGGCGATCCCCGGCCATCACGTGCAGCTGGGC
>NZ_JAWCWR010000029.1:0-413 GCF_032461585.1 Bacillus sp. IS1
GATCGAACTGCTGGATACCGCCGTACCGGCGGCCCGCCAGGACGCCCGCAACATCGCCGCACAGATCAGCCGCGGTTCCTGGCGCATCCACATGGACGCCCCGGTGGTCGGCAAGCCGCAGCTGGTGAGCAACGTACGCGAACTGCAGATCACCGCCGGCGGCCGCGACTACCGCCTGAAGATCAGCGAGGGCGTGCGCCTGCAGCTGGAAGAGATCGTCCAGGCTGCCTGATGGCCGTGCGTGCCTGCGCCCCGGTCGGGACGCAGGCCGCGCGGGCGCGGGAAGCGGAGTACACCGATGCGCATGCCGCATGCAGACCACCTTGAGGCACGGGAAGTAGGGGAAGCACCATGGATCTGGTAAACAACCTGCGGGCCGCGCTGGCCGGCCCTTCGCACGCCCAGCGCTTCCT